>CBDCAJ010000001.1:0-16397 GCA_965213785.1 uncultured Granulicella sp.
ACGCGCTGTGCCCAAACCACGTCACCCGCAGCCCACTCGCCGGAGCCCTCCGATACACTCCCGCATCCGTCCGAAACGGCCCGGGTGCCACCTTCGGAAACTTCTCTGCCGTGTTCCGTACATAAAGCGGCAACACCTTCAACACGGTGCTCAATCCACCCACCGTCGTCGGAACCGGATTCTGAAACTGTCTCCCCACCTTGCTCGCCCGCCGCAACATCGTCATACCCCTTACGATGCCCCGCGCCGCCCCACGCTTCACACTCCGTACAATCGAAGCAATGACCATCGACCGCGAATCCCTCCAGGAGCTCTTCGCCACCCATGACCCCGAAGGCCTCCTCGCCGCCGGAGCCCCCGCCGACGAATACGATCCCGAGATGGAGCAGCTCACCGCCGCCCTCGCAGCCCTCCCTCCCGGCGACACCACCCACGCTCTCATCCTCAACCACCTGAACGCCATCTGGCATAAAGACTTCGCCGCCACCGATGCCCACCTCGCCCGCTGCCGCCCCGCCTTCGACTCTATAGCGGCGAAACTTCTGGAACACTATATCTGACCCTGTAAGCTCACGGCTCAAAGCTCACAACCCACAGCTCAGAAGTGACGACCATTGACTCTCCAACGGCCGAAGAAAACGCCCTTTCCCCAAGCCCGCCCCATGACCGACGAAGCCGCCATGCAAGCCGCCCTCGCCGAAGCTCACGCCGCCCAGCAGGCCGGCGAGGTCCCGGTCGGCGCTGTCATCCTCCACCGCGGCCACCTCCTCGCCACCGGCCAGAACCGTGTCATCCGCGACGCCGACCCCACCGCCCACGCAGAAATCGTCGCCCTTCGCGCCGCCGGCCGCCTCCTCCAGAACTACCGCCTCGAAGACTGCACCCTCGTCACCACCCTCGAGCCCTGCGCCATGTGCGCCGGAGCCATCCTCCACGCCCGCATCCTCCGCCTCCTCTACGCCACGCCCGACCCCAAGGCCGGCGCCTGCGGCTCAGCCCTCACCGTCCTCAACCATCCCGCCCTCAACCACCGCGTCCTGGTCCAATCCGGCCTCCTCGCCGCCCAGTCCAGTCACCTCCTCACCGCCTTCTTCCGCTCCCGCCGCAAAGCGCCCACCACCACCAACGCCGACCCCCATCCCGGCATCCAACCCCTCGAACCTCCCGATCCGCAGTAGCCCTCACGCCCGTAGCCTTCGCCAGCAGGAGCACTCCATGTCCGACCGCCTCAAGGGAAAAGTCGCCATCGTCACCGGATCCTCCTCCGGCATCGGCCAGGCCATCGCCATCCGCTTCGCCCAGGAAGGCGCGGACGTCGTCGTCGACTACCGCAGCCACCCCGAGGGCGCCAACGACACCAAATCCCAGATCGAAGCCGCCGGAGCGAAGGCCATCACCGTCCAGGCCGACGTCTCCAAACTAGCCGACAACCAGAACCTCGTCGACCAGGCCTGGTCCCAACTCGGCGGCTGCGACCTCCTCGTCAACAACGCCGGCGTCGAAAAGAACGCCCCCTTTCTCGACATCACCGAGCAGGACTACGACACCGTCCTCGACGTCAACCTCAAGGGAGCCTTCTTCCTCACCCAGGCCTTCGTCCGCAAGCTCGCCGCCGCCAAAAAACCCGGCCGCGTCATCAACATCTCCTCCGTCCACGAGGACATGGTCTTCCCCAACTTCACTACCTACTGCTGCTCCAAAGGCGGCATGCGCATGATGATGCGCAACCTCGCCGTCGAACTCGGCCCCCTCGGCATCACCGTCAACAACATCGCTCCCGGAGCCATCGACACCCCCATCAACACCTCCCTCCTCGCCGACAAACCCAAACTCAACGCCCTCCTAGCCAACATACCCCTCGGCCGCCTCGGCAAACCCGAAGATGTCGCCGGCCTCGCCGTCCTCCTCGCCTCCGAAGAAGGCGGCTACATCACCGGCTCAACCTTCGTCGTAGACGGCGGCCTCATGCGCAACTACCACGAGCAATAGCCCCACCCCCCGCGAAGTTCTTGCCCTTGCCGCTGCCCTTGCCGTTGCCCTTGCCGCTGCCGTTGCCCCACTAATTGTCATTCCCGAAGGGAATCTGCTTCTTCCTTTGCCTCTGCCGTTGCCCTTGCCGTTGCCGCTGCCGTTGCCTCAATGGTTGTCATTCCCGAAGGGAATCTGCTTCTTCCTTTGCCTTTGCCTTTGCCGCTGCCGTTGCCCTTGCCCTTGCCGTTGCCCCACTAGTTGTCATTCCCGAAGGGAATCTGCTTCTTCCTTTGCCTTTGCCTTTGCCTTTGCCGTCGCCCTTGCCGTCGCCCTTGCCGTTGCCCTTGCCGTTGCCCCACTGGTTGTCATTCCCGAAGGGAATCTGCTTCTTCCTTTGCCCTTGCCGCTGCCGTTGCCCTTGCCCTTGCCCCTGCCGTTGCCCTTGCCGCTGCCGTTGCCCTTGCCCCTGCCGTTGCCCTTGCCGTTGCCCTTGCCGTTGCCCCAATGGTTGTCATTCCCGAAGGGAATCTGCTTCTTCCTTTGCCTTTGCCGTTGCCCTTGCCGTTGCCGCTGCCGTTGCCCCACTGGTTGTCATTCCCGAAGGGAATCTGCTTCTTCCTTTGCCTTGCCTCTGCCGTAACCCTTGCCGTTCTATCTATATCTCCGCAGGGAATCCGCGTCTCTCCACCCACCCAACCCCAAACAGGTAAACTACCCTCATGGACCTCACCCTCTACTCCGCCTCCTGGTGCCGAGACTGCCGCGAAGCCAAGAAGTTCCTCGCCAAGCACGCCATCCCCTACAAAGAAATCGACATCGAAGCCACCCCCGGGGCCGCCGACGAAGTCCTCGCCAACGTAGGCAAGCGCGCCATCCCCCAATTCGTCGTAGACGGCAAATGGATCCAACCCTACCGCCCCGGCCAAGGCTTCCTCCACGAAGAAATGGCCAAACTCTTCGGCGTCACCGAGTAGCTACAAATCCCCACCCGCCCCAAACGTATCGCAACTCTGCACCGTCCCCCCCTGCAGCCCACGAGTAAACCACTTCTCCCGCTGCTCCGAACTCCCATGCGTAAACGTATCCGGCCGCACCGTCCCTCGGCTCATCTGCTGCAGATGGTCATCCCCCACCGCCGCCGCCGCCTTCAATCCCTCCTGAATGTCGGCCGAATGAATAAACCCCCGATCCTCCCCACTCTTCGCCCAAACCCCCGCAAAACAATCCGCCTGCAACTCCACATCGACCGAGAGATGGTTCTTCTCCCCAGGCTCCTGCTGATCCAGCCGCCTCACCTTCTGCTCCGTCCCCAGCAGGTTCTGGATATGGTGCCCCAACTCATGCGCCACCACATAGGCCTGCGCAAACTCCGCCGTCCCTCCGCCAAACTTCGCCAACTCCTCCCAGAATCCCAGGTCGATATAAATCTTCTCGTCCGCCGGACAGTAAAACGGCCCCACCGCCGATTCAGCCGTCCCACACCCCGAGTATGTCTGCCCTCGATACAGCACCCCCTTAGCCCGCCGATACTGCATCCCCTGCCCCGTCAGTGTCGTATTCCAGAACTTCTGAGCATCCCCCAGCACAAACGAAACCAGCTGCGCCGACCGGTCCTCGGCCGAAGAAGCCTGCACCGGCTGCCGCGGGCCTTGCGGCTGCCCAGGCCCCTCATACTGGCTCTGCGTCCCTCCGCCAGACCCGGAGCCCCCGCCCAAATAGCTCCCAATATAGTTGTGCCCCGTCACCAGGCTAGCCACCACCAGCACCACCACCCCAACAATCCCCAGCCCCCCGCCACCGCCCCCACCAAACCCAAACCCACCGCCACCACCGCCTGAGTCTCCCCGCCGATCCTCAATATCGTCACTCAACCCGCCCGGCGTCCAATCCATCTCGTCGATCCTCCCCGTTCCTGCGTTCCGTATTGCAGTCTAGCCTACCGTCCCTCTCCATCGATGCAAAGTCGGCCCACTCAGCCGCTGCCGCCGCTCTTCAGGTACCCCATTCAGCCTTGGGTGTTCAAAGCCATCGCCAAAAAGAAGAGGAACTCTCTCCGTCCTAAAAACAAACGAACCACAACCCCACTCTCCCCGTATCCTCCCCATCATGGCCACCACCATCGTCCGCCCGCCAGACCCCACCCTCCGCCCCGCCCTGCGCCTCGCCGCCCTCTTCGCCGCCCTCAAGCTCGCCCTCCACATCCTCACCACCCTCTGGCAGGTCCATCTCGGCTACGGCTACTTCCGCGACGAGTTCTACTACATCGCCTGCGGCCGCCATCTCGCCTGGGGCTTCGTCGATCTCGGCCCCATCGTCGCCCTCCAGGCCCTCCTCGGCCTTCTCCTCTTCGGCAAATCCCTCCTCGGCATCCGCCTCCTCTCCGCCCTCGCCGGTGCCGCCCGCGTCTTCCTCACCGGAATCCTCTGCTGGGCTCTAGGCGGCCGCCGCCCCGCCCAGGCCCTGGCCCTCACCGCCGTCCTCATCCTTCCCATCTACCTCGCCATCGACGGCTACCTCTCCATGAACTCCTTCGAATCCCTCTTCTGGATGACCGCCCTCCTGGCCCTCATCCTCCAGCTCCGCCCCAACCCCGCCTCCCCAAAGCTCTGGCTCCTCTGGGGCATCGCCTCCGGCCTCGGCCTCCTCAACAAACCGTCGATGACCTTCTTCCTCGTCGCCCTCCTCGCCGCCCTTCTCCTCACCCCCCAACGCCGTCTCCTCGCCACCCCCTGGGCCGCCGCCGGCATCGCCCTCATGCTCCTCATCGTCCTGCCCAACCTCCTCTGGCAAGCCCACAACCACTGGCCCACCTGGGAGTTCCTCCAGAACGGCCGCGCCCAGCATAAAAACGTAGCCCTCACTCCCATCGCGTTCCTCGCCCAGCAGATCCTCATCCTCCTTCCCCCGACGGTCCTCATCTGGCTCCCGGGCCTGATCTTGCTGCTAAAAAGCAAACCCTACCGCTTCCTAGCCCTCACCTACCTCTTTTTCCTCGCCCTTACCATGGCCCTTCACGCCAAGGACTACTACGTCACTCCCATCTACCCCATCCTCTTCGCCGCCGGAGGCATCGCCTGGGAACGCCGCCTGATAGACCGCCGCTCCGCCACCCGCCGAAGCGTCCAGCAAAACCGCATCTTCGCCTTCCCCCTGGCCCAGGCTACGATCCTCTTCTTCGCCTTCGCCTTGATGCCCCTCTCCATCCCCATCCTCAAACCCGCCGCAATCGTCACCTTCGGCCGCATCACCCATCTCGGCCGGGCCGGAGACACCGAAAACGAAAAAGTAGGCCCCCTGGCCAGTTCTACGCCGACCGCTTCGGCTGGCAGGAAAAAGTCGACCTCATCACCCGCACCTACAACGCCCTTCCCGAGAACGAACGCGCGGTCGCCTGCCTATGGGGCTCCAACTACGGCGAAGCCGGAGCCATCGACTTCCTCGGCCATAACCTACCCCCCGCCATCTCCGGCCACAACAACTACTTCCTTTGGGGCCCCCACGGCTGCACCGGCGAAGTCGTCATCGCCATGACCCCCACCCCCATCGCCCGCCTCCAGCACCCGCGAATACCGCTACTACCGGTCGGGCTACGGCTTCGCCGGCAGCACCGACTACCGCGTCAACGACTCCGTCAGCCTGTTCGCCCGCGGCCTCTACTCCAACTTCAAAGACTGGGGCGACAAGTGGTACGTCTCTCCCGTCTCCGCCAAGATCTCCGCCGCCGGTGTCCTCCCCAACCCCGCCACCGCCTCCTCCGCGCCCAAGTTCTACACCTCCAGCAAGCGCCCCAACGCCTCCGTCTCCAGCGTCATCTTCGGCGTCCGCGACGTCCACACCCGCTACTGGCTCAACTTCCAGGCCTCCGCCTCCCGCTCCTTCGAGGTCAGCTCCGCCGGCAACCCCAAGGCCGACTTCGCCTGGACTGGCCCCTCCGTCTCTGCAACTACGTTCCCTCTAACCAGACCGACCCCAACCGCCCCCACTGTCCCCTACGGCGTCTCCGCCAACTACAGCTACACCAAGTCCAGGGAAAAGGGCCTACCTCTGCGCCCCGACTCGCCCGTCCTCATCGACCAGGCCCCCAACACCTTCAATCTCAGCCCAACCTACGACACCAAGCGCTTCTCCGGCCGCGTCGGCCTCGCCTACAACGGCAGCAGCCTCTTCAGCTACAACTACACCATCCCCCGCCGACCTCAGCGGCCTCGGCCCCTCCGGCCCCTCCGGCGACGTCTACACCCTTCCTCACTTCCAGATCGACGCCCAGGTCAACTACCGCGTCGTCAACGGCTTCAGCGTCGTCGCCTCCGGACTCAACCTCAACAACGAAGTCTTCGGCTACTACACAGGCAGCCAAATCTTCGTCAACCAACGCGAGTTCTACAAACCTACCTACAGCGCGCGCCTACGCTACAACTTCACCCGCGAACGCTAACCGCTGCAGTTGCGTTTGCCCTTGATCCCTTGGTTTGTCGTAATCTGCCCTTCCCGCTGCTGCTGCCCTTGCTTTTGCCGTTGCCGCTGCACTTGCCGTTGCCCTTTGGTTTGTCATTCCCGAAGGGAATCTGCTGTTGCACTCGCTGTTGCCACTGCTGTTGCCCTTGTTGTTGCCGCTGCTTTTGCCATTACCGCTGCACTTGCCGTTGCCTTTGGTTTGTCATTCCCGAAGGGAATCTGCTGTTGCAGCTGCTGTTGCCCTTGTTGTTGCCGCTGCATTTGCCATTACCGCTGCACTTGCCGTTGCCTTTGGTTTGTCATTCCCGAAGGGAATCTGCTGTTGCACTCGCTGTTGCCACTGCTGTTGCCCTTGTTGTTGCCGCTGCTTTTGCCATTACCGCTGCACTTGCCGTTGCCTTTGGTTTGTCATTCCCGAAGGGAATCTGCTGTTGCAGCTGCTGTTGCCACTGCTGTTGCCCTTGTTGTTGCCGCTGCTTTTGCCGTTACCGCTGCACTTGCCGTTGCCTTTGGTTTGTCATTCCCGAAGGGAATCTGCTGTTGCAGCTGCTGTTGCCACTGCTGTTGCCCTTGTTGTTGCCGCTGCTTTTGCCATTACCGCTGCACTTGCCGTTGCCTTTGGTTTGTCATTCCCGAAGGGAATCTGCTGTTGCAGCTGCTGTTGCCCTTGTTGTTGCCGCTGCATTTGCCATTACCGCTGCACTTGCCGTTGCCTTTGGTTTGTCATTCCCGAAGGGAATCTGCTGTTGCACTTGCACCTGCACTTGCCGTTGCAATCGCCATTGCTGTTGCTCTTACCATCGCCCGATACTTATCAGTCCCAACGGATCCGCGCTCGCACGCCCCTGCTCCAACCCAAAGAAACTCGATCCATGCGCCCCCTCATCCTCACCCTCTTAGCAGTCATCATCCCCCTGCCCACCCACGCCCAAACCGCCCCGCAGCCCACAGCCGATCTCCGCTACGTCCTTTACGTCTCCCGCCACGGCGTCCGCTCCCCCACCAGCAAATCCACCGCCTACAACGCTTCTCTACCGCTCCCTGGCCCACCTGGCCCGTCCCACCGGCTACCTCACTCCCCACGGCTTCCGCTTAATGGAGCAGTTCGGCGCCTTCGACCGCCTCCAGCTCAGCCGCGAGGGCCTCCTGCCGTCCACAGGCTGCGAAGCCGCCCCCCGCGTCACCCTCTACGCCGACTCCGACCAGCGTACCCGCGAGACCGGCAAAGCCCTCGCCTCGGGCCTCTTCCCCACCTGCGCCCCACCCGTCGGCAGCTTTCCCGAAGGCACCAACGACCCTCTCTTCCACCACCTGCCGGACGCACCCAGCCCGGAAGCCTCCGCCCAGGCCGTCGCCGCCCTCTCCGGACGCATCGGCAACGATCCCAACGCGCTCACCGAAGCTTATCGCCCCCAGCTCGCCGCCCTCGACAACCTCCTCGCCACCTGCGGCAAGGAACGCCCGCAAAAAACCGAGCGTAAGTCCCTCTTTTCCGTGCCCGCCACCCTAGGCCCTGGCAACGGCGACCACCTCGCCGAACTCAAAGGCCCCCACTACAGCGCCTCTACCCTCACCGAAAACCTCCTGCTCGCCTATACCGAAGGCAAACCCTCTGCCGAGGTCGGCTGGGGGTGCGTCGACGGCCCCACCGTCCGTAGCCTCATCGCCCTGCATACCGCCGCCACCGACATCACCCAGCGTACCCCCACCATCGCCACCGCGCAGGCTTCCAACCTCCTCGATCACATCCGCCGCGCCATGGAACAGGCCGTCACCCGCCAGCCCGTCAAGGGCGCACCCGGCAACTCCACCGACCTCGCCCTCTTCCTCGTCGGCCACGACACCAACCTGCTCAACCTCGCCGCCATGCTCCGCCTCAACTGGATCTCCGACGCCCGCCCCAACGACACCGCCCCCGGAGGCGCCCTTGTCTTCGAGCTCTGGCAAAACCGTCTGACGAAAGCCTTCGACGTCCGCACCTTCTATACCGGCCAAACCCTCGAGCAAATGCGCGAATCTACCCCCCTCACCCCCGCCAACCCACCCCAGCGCGTCCAACTCTTCCTCCCCGCCTGTGGCCGTGCCGACCTCTCCTGCACCTGGCCCGACTTCAACACCACCCTCCACAACGCTACAAACTCGAAGTTTGTAGACGCGGATTAGCCCCCCGCTCGGTGGGAACTAGTCCTTGCATCATCGAAGCTCCCTTGACATGCCTGCTACCATAACTTTGGAGACGAGAGGCCCGGCTACCCGCCGGACCCTCCGGTTTCACCGCCAATGTCTAAACCGGAGTACAGACCTAACTCCAATGTTAGACGTACTTTAGGCTTGACGGGGGGAGGGGGGGGGGTGCCCCGCAAGAAAGGCAGGGACACATCCGCAAACCCAAACTCGGCCAGAACTTCCTCATCGACGACCGCGCCAAAAAAAATATCTCCGAAGCCCTTGGAGACACCACCGACCGAACCGTCATCGAGATTGGCCCCGGCCACGGAGCCATCACCCACCTCCTCGCCCCCCGCTGCCGCCGCCTCCTCCTCATCGAGCTCGACCCCCACCTCGCCGCCGAACTCCGCTTCCGCTTCCGCGACACCCCGTCCGTCGAGGTCATTGAAGCCGACGTCCTCACCGTCGACTTCGCCGCCCACATCCCCCCAGACGAAACCGCCGACGTCATCGGCAACCTTCCGTACTACATCACCTCCAGCATCCTCCTCCACCTCTTCGCCACCGCCCGCGCAGGCCACCTTCGCCGCGCCGTCCTCATGGTGCAGCGCGAGGTCGCCGACCGCCTCGCCGCCGCCCCCGGCGTCCGCGACTACGGCCTCCTCGCCGCCACCGCCCAGCTCCACGCCACCATCGATCCCCTCTTCACCCTACCCCCCGCCGCCTTCTCCCCCCCACCCGACGTCCACTCCACCGTCCTCCGCCTCGAGTTCGCTCCCCGCTTCACCGAGCTTCAGGTCGACCCTGACGGCTTCGACACCTTCCTCCACCACCTCTTCGCCCAGAAGCGCAAGACCCTCCGCAACAACCTCCGCTCCGCCGGCTGGTCCTCCGCCGCCATCGCCACCGCCTGGCCCAACACCCTCGCCCCCGAGGTCCGCGCCGAAACCCTCACCCTGCCCGAAACCGCCGCCCTCTACCGCGCCCTGCAATAAACCACCCGCTCCTGACCGGCTACTTCTTCGGTGCAGCAGCCGATGTCGCAGCCGGGGCCGCCGGACTCACACGCATCTCCATCCGTGGAGCCGCCGGAGCCGCCGGCGGCGACCGGAAACCCGGCTGCGGACCCGGCTGCGGATGGCTCCCCGGCTGCATCACCGGGCGCGAGGGCACCTCGTTCCGCACCGGATCCAGGTGGCTATTCCCCGGCTCAGGCCGCACCGGCTGCGACCGGATCGGCCCAACCACCGGCTGCGTATGGCTGTTCCCCATCACCGGCTCCGGCTCCGGCCGAACCGGCCCCCGCACCGGCTCTGCATGCACCGTCGTCGGCCCACCCGTCCGTCCGGTATCCCAATCCCGGCCCCGCGTCGGCACCACGTCCCCATACCCGCTCCCCCGGACTGGCCTCACGTCCGCCGTTCGTCCGGCACCCACAATCACCCCCCGCACCACATCTCCCTCGCCCACCGGAGGCTCCGGGCGTAACGTCACCCCCACCGCACCCGCAGGCGGCCGCACCCGCGCAGGGTCCGCCACCACCCCGATCTCCGGACGCCGTGTCCGCTCATCCACCCCATAATCCCGCCGCAGCGCCGAACCCACCGCACTGCCGCCCCGCGACGTCACTCCCTGCCCCGACGTCCCGATCGGCCTTACCTTCACCCCGCCAATCTCCCGCTCCCCTTGCTCCCACGTCCCACGCGCCGTCGGTGGCCGCTCCCCGGGATGCGGCCCCTGCAGGATCGGGTGCACCCCCACTGGCCGACGCACCGGAACCCGCACCGGAACATACCCCCGTGGCCCCCCATACACATTCCCCCCACCCACCCCATACCGCCAGTTCGTCCGGCAAGCCCCGTCCGGCTGCCATCCCCACCCAAAACGGTCCCAATACCGCCATCGCCCGCACCGATATGGCGTCCACCCCCACGCATACCCCGAAGCCCACGTGTATCCGCCCCCCGGAAAGTAACTCCAGCTCCCATACCCATACGGATCGAAGTCCGCTGCCAGCGCCTCAGCAGGCTGCCACACCGGGGCCTGCTCACCCTGCTCGTACCACCTCCCCCCCGCATCCAGATCGGACCAGCCATACCCCTGCGCCCCCGCAAACCCCGTCCGCACCGAAGTCTCACTCGCCAGCGCATTCAGCGCCGCCTGGTCCCGCCCCTCGTTCCAGTTATCCCAGCGCTCCGCCGGCACGCTGCTCGTCAGAAAGTACCGCGAGCCATTCGTCCGATCCCCCCGCAGGCTCTCCCCCGCCCGTACCTCCGTTCGATACCCCGCACCCTCCCCCGTCCCATGCACCACCATCAACGAGCCCGCCAGCACCGCATACCCCCCCGGAGGCTCATCCATATTCACCCGCACCGTCGTATTTTCAAGCGGCCAGACCGTCTCCGCCCCCGCCAGCACGCTGAACCGGTACCTCCCCGAGGCCCGCAGCTCACAGTAAACCAGCCCCCCCATCACCCGCACCGACGTCACTTTCGCGTCCCCCTCGCTCCCCAGGTACTCCAGCCGCACCGCCGACCCCGGCGTCAGCCGCACCACGCTCCCATCCTCAAACTCGATCTCCGCCTGCGCCCGCTCCCCCGTCGCCACTCGCGACCCCTGCGCCAGCGGCATATTCAGCACCCCAGCCGATCCCTCAGGATCATCCTCCCGCGTCACTCGCACGCCCCCATCCGCCAGGTACGTCAGCCGAGCCGCCCGCGCCACAATCCCCCCGCCGTCAGCTTGCTGCTCCCCCGGAGCAGGAACCTGCTCCGCCCCAACCCCCTGCCCCCAGCCCACCCCACACGTCCCCACCCAGACCGCCAGCCCCAAAACCGTCCTTCTCATCGTCGCCCGCCCTTCAAACTACCGCGCGCCGTCCACCTGCTCCATCAGCTTCGCTGCCCGCAATCGTACGCGCTGCAACAGCTCCGTGTCATTGGCGATCGACCGCAGCGTAGCCCCGATGGCCTCCACCCCCCACGCCCGATGATCCGTCACCATGCTCCCCAGCGTGCTGATCTCCGCATCCAGCCCCAGCCGGTCGAATCTCCGCAGAAAATCCAGCCGGCGCCCCACCTCCATCGTCGCCTCAATCCCCTGGAACACGTCCGTCAGCTCCGTCACCGGCTTCGACTCCGAGTAGTTATACCCGCACTCCCCCGCCCCATCCGCCCCCGCATACCGCAGCGTCTTCGCCCCCGTATCCGCAATGTTCTTCGCCTTCGAAGCGCATACCATCGCAAACCGGTCCGCCGCCCGCGCCAGCTCAAAGATCTTCTTTACCGTCCCCGGCCCCAACGCAAACGCCCGATCAACCACCATCCCGGTCGCCAGAGGTAGATCCCTGTCACCCCCCGAAGCCTTCGCGGGTGCCAACTCCGCATGGTACGTCCCTGCCCCATCCTCCCCCACGGTAATCGTAAAGTGCTGCACCTCGAGCTGAGGCCGATCCTGGTGGTACGTCACCGTAGCCACCTGCCCCATCGCCGGCAGGCAAACCATCATCCCCAGCAAAGCAGCCAGCCGCCTCAACGCCCCCCCTGCATTGCCAGCGTCTGCGCCGTATGCAGATGGCAGATCGCAATCGCCAGCGCATCCGCCGCATCCGCCGAATCCGGAGCCACCTCCAACTCCAGCAACCGCGTCACCATAAACTGCACCTGCTCCTTCGCCGCCAGCCCATACCCCACCACCGAGCTCTTGATCGAGAGCGGCGCATACTCGACCACCGGCTTGCCGCACGTCGCCGCAGCCAGCATCGCCACTCCCCGCACCTGCCCCAGCTTCAGCGCCGATTTCGCATTCGCCGAAAAGAATACCTCCTCGATCGCCACCACGGTCGGCTCATGCACCGTGATCAACCCCACAAGCTCCGCATACACCTGCGCCAGCCGCTGCGGCGTCGCATCCTTCTTCTTCAGCCGGATCGTGCCCGCCGCCAGGTGCCGCAGCCGCGGCATCCGGGCCTTCGCATCCATCTCCACCACGCCGTACCCGGTAAACTCCGTCCCGCAGTCGATTCCGAACACCCGCATAGCCGGAGTCTACCCCATCTCCCCCCCCCCCACACCTCCTGAACCTACCGCGAAATCCCCTCCATCGGCGAGCTCGCCGTCGCATACATCTTCCGCGGCATTCTCCCCGCCACAAACGCCTGCCGCCCCGCGATCACTCCGTGCTTCATGGCTTCCGCCATCAGCACCGGGTCCTTCGCCCCCGCAATCGCCGTGTTCAGCAGCACCCCATCGAAACCCATCTCCATCGCCAAAGCCGCATCGCTCGCCGTCCCCAGCCCCGCATCCACAATCAGCGGAACCTCCGTCACGAGCTCCCGCAGAATCCGCAGCCCATGCGCATTGCTCAGCCCCATCCCGGTCCCGATGGGCGCCCCTAACGGCATCACCGCCGCCGCCCCCACATCGATCAACCGCTTAGCAAACACAATATCTTCCGTCGTATACGGCAGAACCGTAAACCCGTCCTTCACCAGCACCCGCGTAGCCTCGACCGTAGCCTGAACATCCGGATACAGCGTCGCCAGATCCCCGATCACCTCAATCTTCACCCAGCTCGAGAGCCCCACCTCCCGCCCCAGCCGAGCCGCCCGGATCGCCTCCTCCGCCGTATAGCATCCGGCCGTATTCGGCAGCAGAAACATCTTCGCCGGGTCCAGAAAATCCAGCAGCGACTCCTTCGTCCGATCCAGCTCCACCCGCCGCACAGCCACCGTCACCATCTCCGCCCCGGAGGCCTGCACCGCCGCCAGCGTCTCCGCCCCGTCCTTATACTTCCCCGTCCCCACAATCAGCCGCGAAGCAAAGCTCCGTCCCGCAATCACCAAAGGTTCCATCCGCATCATCCGTCTATTCTAAAGAAACCCCTACGGCAGTTTGGTGTAAGCCGCACAATCTTCCGGCCTGTAAACCTCAGCGGTGGCCCCCGAAGTAAACCACCAATGCTGCCAGCGCGATTGTATCTGCGGGTCGTTGGCCACCGTGGAATCCGCATGAACATGCGTCAGCTCCATCAACGCCGATTCCGCGGACCGAGCAAGCCCATGATCCATCTCATCGTTTGGGCTTCCTCGTACCCCAAGAAAACCGATTAGGATTGGAATCGCCGCCCGGCTGCCGATCTCTCCGAGCGCCGAAATCGCAGCGTTCCGAACTCCCTCGTCTCGGCTCCGTACCCGCGCCAGCAAGGCCGGTATTGCCGAATCTCCGCCACTCTGGGCCGCATAGCGCAGGTACATGCCCCCATGCTGGTCCGCGACCTCCAGCAGCAGCGGAAGCCAAACAGGATCATGCGTCTTGCCCAGGAGACTGGCCGCCATGGAGAACTCGTAACTCCCGGGTTTGTTCTGTACAAGCATCTCCGCGAGGGCAGCGAGGCTCGCCTTCGTATTCAGGTTCGCCAGCGCCAGCGGAGCAAACTGCTTGATCAGGTAATCCTTCGACGTAGCAAACGTCAACAAGATGGGCTCAAGTGCAGGCGGCGCCAGCGTCGCCAACGTTCGCGCCGCCTCCTGCTTGGTCATAACGTCACTGGACGCGAGTTGCTGAACGAGAGCAGAGTAAACCACAGGTGCCACCGTAAGATTCTCATCCACCCGGAGGTGGAAGGTCTTCTGCACGTCCGCCTGGGTCAGTGCGCCGAAGGTCGATTCCGGGCTCGTGCGTGTATAAGAAGCCTCCACGTTGTACGAACCCGGTTCCTTCACGGGAACATAAACCTCTCCGCGAGACTCACCCTGATTGTTGAGCAGGATTCGTTCCGTACGCGAAGCGCCCGGCGCAAGTGAGACCTTGCTGCTCATGCAGCTTCCCCCAGAGGCCCTGAAACAAGCCGCCGCAGGGGTAGAATCGCGCGTAATCCGAATCCGGTACCCTGAGCAGAAAGAGTAAGGGTCCGCCGTCACAACGTCCTCGCTCTCCTTGCCGCCGTTGTGCAACATAAGCGAAAGATAGACCGGCTCTCCCGGCGCAAAAACCGCTTTCTCCATAGAGAACGTGCCCGTAACCTGAGCCGGGCAGACGCAAGGAACGAACATCAGACCAATAAGCCAAATGCGAGCCATAACACTTAGACACCGCGGAAAACATTCCGAACCCACCAAAAGCAAACGGCCCGACCCACCAGAAATCCCTGGAAAGAGTCGAGCCGTCACCGGTGAGCTGTTGAGATTGACTTGAGGCGTCCACACTCGGACAGGACCTCGGCTGAAACTGCTACTTCACACTGCAGAATGCCAGGACTAGAGCGGAACGCTCTAAGCCTCAGTCACCTCACGTGCTGTTGAACTACATTTACCATCAATTTTCATAGGCTGGACCATCCTCCTTTCCCGTGTACTCAAAGCATAGCGCGGAGCATTTCCCGGAGTCAAGCCCACGCAGGCCTGCTCCCGCAAGCCTCGGGAACATCCTCTCCGCTCCCTCCGCAACCGAATCGTTTCCCTTCCCTTCATCTCCCGCGGCTAAGATAGCCACACACGAATGTCCAATCGACGCCCACTCCTTTTCTGCCTCCTTCCGGGCATCCTCTTCCTCGCGTCCGTACTCCCCGGCCAGACTCCGGAAGCCCCTGCCCCCACCACCCAGCCCAACAACCCCCAGCCCACCCCCGCCACCCTCTTCCCCCACTCCGACACCTCCCGCTTCCTTGCCGTAGGCCAGGCCAACATCATCTTTCAGGCCCACGCCCCCTTCCATAGCCCTTACAGCGATAGCAACTCCCTCCTCGGCCGCGGCGAGTACAAGACCTCCCTCCTCGGCACGCTCTATCTCGGTGCTCAGCTCGTCCGCGCCCCGCGCTTCAACACCGACTTCCTCCTCGACTTCGAGTCCGCCGGCGGCCGCGGCATCTCCGAGGCCCTCGGCCTCGCCGGCTTTACCAACCTCGACGTCGTCCGCAACCCCACCCTCGGCTCCAAACCCTACCTCGCCCGCATCCAGCTCCACCAGACCATCGGGCTCGGCCCCGAGCGCACCAACCCCCTCACCGACTCCCCCCGCACCCAGTTCTCCCTCGCCACCCGCGTCCCCGTCCGCCGCCTCGACCTCCGCGTCGGCAAGATGAGCCTCCCCGACGTCCTCGACCTCAACTCCATCGGCACCGACTCCCATCTCCAGTTCCTCAACTGGACCGTCGACAACAACGGCGCATTCGACTACGCCGCCGACACCCGCGGCTACACCTACGCCGCCGTCTTTGAGTACGACGACCGCTTCGTCTCCGCCCGCTACACCCTCGCCCTCATGCCCACCGTCGCCAACGGCATCGACCTCGAATGGAACCTCCGCCGCGCCAGCGGCCAGGATGTAGAGCTCGAACTCCGCCACACCCTCCTCCCCAACCTTGTTGCCCCCGAGCGGAAAGGCTCAATCCGCCTCCTCGGCTGGGTCAACCACGCCAACATGGGCCTCTACCGCACCGCCGTCCGCAACTTCCAGGCCGGCCTCACCCCCACCCCGCAGATCACCGCCCACCCCCCTGCCACCACCGTCAAGTACGGCATCGGCCTCAACTTCGAGCAGGAACTCACCCCCAACCTCCGTGCCTTCGGCCGTTTCGGCTGGAACGAGGGCCAGCATGAGTCCTACGCCTACACCGAGGTCGACCAAACCTTCGAGTTCGGCACCGACTACGCCCTCCGGGCTCACCACCGCCCCCTCGACAAAGCCGGCCTCACCTTCGTCTCTAACGCCATCAAGCGCGACCACCAGAACTACCTCCAACTAGGCGGCCAGGGCTTCCTCCTCGGCGACGGAACCCTCCACTACGCCCGCGAGGACATCCTC